>NZ_JBFBAD010000001.1:220813-223015 GCF_040682075.1 Actinoplanes sp. NPDC051411
TCACCACACTCCTCGGCGTGCTCGACGTCCCTGGACACCCGCCGGGCCGCCCCCACCACCCGGCCCCAGGCCGGGCGGGGCCCCCCCCCCCCCCCCGCGACCACGCCGGACGACGTCATCCGTGCTCGACGACCGGCCGGATCTCGACCCCGCTGTGCCCGGCCCGCACCTCGGGCAGCAGCGCCGCGAGCCGGGTGACCTCGTCCAGGTCGGCCGCCTCGAGCACGTAGAAGCCGCCCAGCACCTCCTTGGTCTCGAGGAACGGCCCATCGGTCGTGATCAGCCCACCCGCGCCGTCGCTCCGCAGCGTCGTCGCGGTCGACGCCGCCTCGAGCTCCTCCCCGCCGGCCACCCGCGGGCCGGCCGCCTCCCGGAACCGCACGTGAGCCGCGTCGTGCTCCCTCTTCTGCTCCGAGGTCATGGCCTCCCACTCCGCGTCGACGCCGTGGATGAGCAGCAGATACTTCGCCATTTTCTTACCTTTCCGATATTTCGGATCCGTCTGTGAGGACCCGCTCATCCACCCGACGAACGGCCGTCCGCGAATTTCGACAGCCTAGGCTCGAATCATGCCGATGAACCGGGTCGACCTGGGCGAGGTCCCCTACCAGGAGGCCCAGACGCTGATGCCGCAGTGGGTGGACGAACGCCGGGAGGGCCGCGCCCCCGACCGCCTCTTCCTGCTCAGCCACCCCCCGGTCATCACCTACGGCAAACACACTCCGCTCACCGACCTCCCCGCCGACAGCGACTGGCTCCCGGTCGTCCCGGTCGACCGCGGCGGCCACGCCACCTATCACGGCCCCGGCCAGCTCGTCGGCTACCTGATCATGAACCTCCACGACCGCGGCCCGGCCGACGTGGTCCGCTGGCTCGAGAACGCCCTGATCGCCGGCCTCGCCGACCTCGGCTTCGAAACGATCCGCCGCGACACCCCGCGCGGCGAAAACAGCCTGGTCGGCATCTGGACCCCCGACCACGCCAAGCTGGTCTCGATCGGCATGCGCATCCGAGGCGGCATCACCAGCCACGGCTTCGCCCTCAACATCGACCCCGACCTGACGGTCTACGACCGCTTCACCGCCTGCCGCCTCGACGGCGTCGAAATGACATCCCTGCGCCGCCTGGCCACCCGGACGGGCCGCGAGCTGCCACCCGAGCCGATCATCCGGGACGCGCTGGCTGCCCGGTTGGGCGCGATTTCCGTACGGGTCTGACCGCCCCGGCCGTTACCTGATGACTCCCGTACGGTCCGCCGCTGACGGGGATGCTGTCCTCTGGAGGTCTCCCACCAAATCCGCGCCACGGCTGCCGCGTGACGTGGCCGGGCATCAAACGAAATGCGCTCTCTGCTGCCGGAGTTCTACCCGGTCTTCCTGAACGCCTCCGCCGACCGCAAAGGCAATCTGACCAGTGCGGAAGCCCCGAGCCGTGCCGGCGATCGCGCCGACGCCGACCGCCGCGGCGAAACTGTCGCGGGCTCGGATCGCGGCCGCCCGGCAACGCGGTAGCCGGCAACGCGGCGTCGACGACCCGGCCGGGATCCGCGAAGCCGACCGCCGCGAACTGCTGTCGATCAAACGCGTGTTCGGGCCCGTCGCCACGCCCTGGCCGCTTGACGAGAGCCGGCCTACCAGTACGCCTTCATGACCTCGTGGACCCAGGCCGGCTCGCGGATCTCGGCGCCGGGCGGGGTCATCTCGGTCAGGTAGGGCTTGATGTCGAGGACCGGGGTGCCGTCGATGGCGTCGAGGCCGCGGACGTGCAGGCGCAGGCCCTCGACCTTCAGGAGCTCGCACGGGGAGACGCCCAGGTGGTTGGGGCGGTCCTTCACCCGCTGGGCCAGCACACCGACCCGGGGGAGGGCGGTGTCGCCGCGGGGGTGGCGGGCGCCGCGGGTGGTCTTGGCCGGGTCGCAGAGGTGGAACGAGTAGACGACCTCGAGGTGGGAGAACTCGTCGAGGCCGGCCACCGCGTCGGCCGAGAGCTGGGCGTCGTCGAGCTCGATCAGCGATGTGACCGGGGCCCAGTGGTCGTCCTCCGGGGTGGTGCGGGCGGTGCGGACGGTTCCGATCGGTGTCACGGTAAGGGTTTCTGAGAGCACACCGTCATCCTGCCATCACGCTGGGACGCACCGGCACGCGCACGTGGTGTGGGGGCTGTGGGGTGCGCCAAGTAGCATGTAATAATTATGGTTTTAGC
>NZ_JBFBAD010000002.1:0-3557 GCF_040682075.1 Actinoplanes sp. NPDC051411
CGAATCCGCCACCCCATCGGCAGAGATCGCCGCCTAACATCAACACCAACGGATCAGCGCTGGCCGCCTCTTACACCACGCCAGTGGACGTGACCAGGCGGGGAGACGATCGCTCTGGAGCGCCCCTCCGACACAACTCCCGCCGGCATAGCCGAGTGGCAGATCCGGGAAACCACAGAACGGGCTCGACGGATGCCCTCCGCCATAGCGGACTTCCGTCAGCGGAACTGTCGCCGGGATACCTGGGCAGGAGATGTCGAGGCCGGCGGGAAGCGCCACCTTCTCGACCACTTCCATCAGAGCACGAGGTGGGATCGCCAGTACGGGCGCCGAGCAACGACTGTGCAGCTCGCGGCTTCCCGTATGCCTCTGCCATGTGATCCGTGGACTTGACCTCGCCGAGGCAAGAAGGTCGATCGCTGCGGCCGACCCACGTCGTGGACGGGGGACTTACCGCGGGAGTGAGGCGGGCGCGGCTGCGGCTGGAGGGACCTTCGGGTTAGCGGGCCGGTCGACCGACTGCGTGGTTTCACGTGAAACGGTCCCAGCGAAGCGGCCTGGGCCCGCTCAGGATCCCCGCTTCGGCTGCGGCTAGGGCACCGCGAGAAGATCGGTTAGACCATCCGCACCTTCTTGTTCTTTGTTTAGCGCGTGCCCGTAGACGGCGGAGGCATCCTTTCCTAACGGACGGCGGCATCGCCTGGGTTCGAGAGCGTGGCCTATACGAAGCTGGGAGCACCATGGCGACGCTTGGTCCCTGATTCCACCCACGGCCACGCCGATGTCGAACACTCGAGGTTCCTCCGCCCGAACGCCGGGCTTGTGGGGGCGAACGTCAGGGAGAACCGATCGAGTCATCGCCTAGCGACGAGGCGCTGGTGCGAGCCACAGTTGTCGCCACTTCAGCGCCAACTTGGCGGGCCGGACTTCGCCACCTAAGGACGCAGGGCGGCCCGACGCAGGGCGGCCCGACGCAGGGCGGCCCGACGCAGGGCGGCCCGACGCAGGGCGGCCCGACGCAGGGCGGCCCGACGCAGGGCGGCCCGACGCAGGGCGGCCGACTGTACTTCGGTCAAACACTCGGGTCGTCAGACACGCGGAAGCGCACCTCCATAGGCTGGGGTGCAGGCGAGTGAGCCCGCGACCGTGGCCAATTCTCTCGGTGCCCCCACAAACTTTGGGTTGCCGGTCGGAGCCTTCCTGAAGCCGCGGACCGACGGACTGATTAGCTGGCTCTCGGGCCGCGCGCTTACTGATCCTGCATCCGTTTGCGTTGCCAAGGTCGTCGAGCGGGACGCCAGGCGCGGGGTAGCCGGCGAGCAGGAAGACCCGGGCAGTCCATATGGCTGTCCGACGGGCGGTCCTGCAGCACGCCGGCCAGACAACGGGGCGAGCGGCCATAGGGCCGCCGACCTGACGCCTGGACATCGGCCAAGCCTTCGGCGACTCGGGTCTTTGCGTTTCACGTGAAACGACGAACCCGCCTGGCGTCCAGGCACGCCAACGGATTCCCGCGCGGATCCAACGTGATTCGTCTGTCCACGCTGCTGGCCCCCCTCGGCGATGTAGAGACTCGCCCTAACAAGAAGCGCTTCGGCGTCGGCCATGATCCTGGCTAACCACAACTGAGCGCCTCAGGGCTCGGCTTGCCGTAGCCGGTGAGAAGGTATTGAGCGCTCTCCTTTGGCTGAGCGATGGCAGGAGATCGGAGATGGACGGGCGGCAGCCGGGTCCCAGGCACGCGGCTAGGGCTGGAGGCGCTTACATGGAGAGATTCACACTTCTGTGGTGACGACAGGACCCCCGAGATGCGGTCGCCGGCTTACTTGAGATCGGGAGAGCGTCTGTTTCACGTGAAACAAGACGGGGCGCGGCGCAGCTGGCGTTCATGCGGCTGCTCTGCTCCGAGGACGTAGCCGGCCATGAAGCCAGGGCCAGCGGAGCGTATTCGGCGTCGACCAGGAGAAGGGTCGAGTGAGGCGCCGGTATACGACCGAGCTCACCGGATGCACCCGGATCCGACCGGCGGACCGGGCGGATGCGGGAGGCTGCCCGAGCAAGGAAGAGAAGAGCAAGCCAGCGCAGCTACGCCGTGAAGCAGTGGCAGCGCCGAGCCCCTTCTGGTGTCGCCACGGCTACCGCTGGAAAGAGGTCGACGCCAACACTGATCCCGGCGTCCCGGCGATTCGTTGGGCCATCAGAAGCTCATCTGAGCGCGCCGCCGACGCCTTCAAGCTCACTGATTGACGAGGCCACGTCCATGCCGCTGAGCGAAACGATCGAGTCGGTCAACCTGGCCAGCTCACGAACACAGCAGAGTGGGCAGTTGTTTCACGTGAAACGGATGTCAACCGGGGGAGTCTCGGGAGATATGGTGCAGCCTCACCGGCAGACCGTCAGCACGGTGCCAGCCTCCGACGAAGGCAACCAACTGCTGCGGAGTCGGGTGAGGGACCTAAACGGTCAGGCGCCGACTGTGCCGTCGACGCCTTCGCGGAGGAAGTCGGCGTGGCCGTTGTGGCGGGCGTACTCGTGGATCAGGTGGAGCATGACGAAGCGCAGGGAGACGTGCTCTTTCCAGCGGGGCTGATAGCCGAGCACTTCCAACGACTCTGCACCGGACTCGATCTGACGAGAGCGCGCTACCTCGGACTCCCAGGCGTCGAAGGCTTCTGAGCGTGTGGAGCTCGAAGCGTCGTAGGCGGCTTGGAAGTCGAACTCGTCCGACCAAACCAGGGGTATGTCCTCGCCGGCAATGGCGCGGCGGAACCACGTTCGTTCGACCTCGGCCATGTGGCGAACCAGGCCTAGGAGCGTAAGGGTCGAGGGCGGCATGGAGCGCTCGCGGAGTTGATCGTCGGTCAGACCCTCGCACTTCATCGCGAGGGTCGAGCGGTGGAAGTCGAGGAAGACGCGCAGCATCTCTCGCTCGCTGGCGATCAGCGGGGGGTCAGGGCGCTCGACACTCATCTCGGACTCCATCTCTTCGAGCCGTTTCCACGACCTGAGAATCAGCGAAACTCCGGCAGTCATTGGGCGACCGAAGCCCGGCGATGCCGGCAACGAGGGCACCGGCGCTTCGACAACAAGTGGCCAACAAAGCAGACAAAGCAGGATCCTGCCATTAGTGCCATCGAGAAGCCGTCGAGGGGCTGCCGCCGCTGGAGGGCGGTGCGGCACCGCGACAAGGGCAGTGATGACGACCAGTGATCAGCTAATCCCGGCCCCCGACAGGAGACGCGGACCGGACCCGCGGCTAGCTCGGACCGGGCTAGGCGGAGCCAGAGCCGAGCCGGGCCGGCCGGACCGCGCCAGTCAGGCTGGATCCGGGTCGGGGCCCGGGTCCGGGCTGGACTTGGTCGGTCAGGGCCGCGCCGATCATGCCTGGGTCAGGGTCAAGGAATGAATGCGGGCTTGGCCGAGTCGCGGTTGGATTGAGCCGAGCTGGACCAACTCGGGCCGGGACCAAGTCGGGCCGGGACCAAGTCGGGCGGGGGCCGGGCGGGCCGCAGCCGGTCGGGCCGGTCGGGCCGGTCGGGCCGGTCGGGCCGGTCGGA
>NZ_JBFBAD010000002.1:3656-10274 GCF_040682075.1 Actinoplanes sp. NPDC051411
ATCGGAGCCGGTCGGATCGGAGCCGGTCGGATCGGAGCCGGTCGGATCGGAGCCGGTCGGATCGGAGCCGGTCGGATCGGAGCCGGTCGGATCGGAGCCGGTCGGATCGGACCCCGACCGGACCAGATCCCGGCCGGCGCAAGACAGGACCGGCGCAGCCAAGGCAAGGCAGGACCGGATCCGGCAGAGCTAGGCCGGGTCGAGGCCTGGACGCGGAGGACTTGCGGCCGACTAGCCACAGCCAAAGCTGACCGCCGGTCAGCAGACAGTCTTCGGAACACTGCGGCGGCCCACACAATCCACATGCCTAGATCCCGTCGGACATCGAGACAGCTTCCGATCTGCAGTAGAGCCGCACTGAACCTCAGAGACTGCGCCCGAGGGCAATAAACGTCCGAAGGACCAGACATCCCTACATACCGTTGGCACAAAGCAGAGACTGCTTCGCACCATCAAGCACAGAACACTTCAGCAATCTCAAGGAACGAATTCGAAGCGTATCTATGAATGGCTTCCCGCCCTCAAATCCGGTTCTGTCAGAGCCATTCTCCTGGGATTTCGGCTGGACCGATTTTGAGGGCTAGACCCAATTCAGACGACCGATAAGTCCGATTTCCGAACGCGCTTCACAACCGGCGATCGAACCGCCAACACCGCCCACCCCAGAAACACGAAAAGCACGTGACGAATCACGTGCCCTCGGTTGACGGCCCTCGGCCGTACGGAATCAAGCCGGCTCCGCCCCGGAGCCTTCCTCTTCGACGCCGATCATCCCAACGATCCGCTCGAGGTCGTCGACCGTCGCGAACTCGATCGTGATCCGGCCCTTGTTTCGACCGATGTCGACCTTGACCCGGGTGTCGAACCGATCTGACAACCGCTCGGCCAGATCGTTGAGCGCCGGCGCATGCACCTTCGCCCGCCGCCGCGGCGCCGCCTTCTTGGCCGGAGCACCATCGGAGAGCGCGAGCGTCACGACCTCTTCGGTCGAGCGCACCGACAGGCCTTCGGCCACGATCCGCTCGGCGAGCTTGATCTGGGCGTCGGAGTCGTCGAGGCCGAGGAGCGCCCGGGCATGCCCGGCCGAGATCACTCCGGCGGCGACCCGGTTTTGCACCTGGCCCGGCAGCTTCAGCAAGCGGATCGTGTTGGAGATCTGCGGCCGGCTGCGCCCGATCCTCTTCGCGAGTTCCTCGTGCGAGACGTCGAACTCTTCCAGCAGTTGCTGGTAGGCGGCCGCCTCTTCGAGCGGGTTGAGGTTAGCGCGGTGGATGTTTTCGAGGAGCGCGTCGCGCAGCATGTCGTCGTCGCGCGTCTCACGGACGATCGCCGGGATCGTTTCGCGGCCGATCGCCTGTGCGGCCCGCCAGCGGCGCTCGCCCATAACCAGTTCGTATTTGCCGTCGCCGGCGTCGCGGACGACGATCGGCTGGAGGAAGCCGACCTCCCGGATCGACGTTTTCAGCTCCTCGAGCGCCTCTTCTTCGAAGACGTGCCGGGGCTGCTTGGCATTCGGCTCGATCGACGTGACCGGGATTTCGGCGAAGCGCGCGCCGGGGACCGGCGAGAGCTCGCCCTCCGGCGTCGACTGCGCCAGGGGTGCCGGCGAAGGCGTAGAGGCGGGACCCGGCTGCACGGGTGCGCCGGTGAACTGCGGAGGGGCGGGATGGTCGATCGAAGGAGTGGGTTCGACGGCCGGCGCCGTGGGGATCAGCGCGCCCAGGCCACGGCCTAGGCCACCCCGCGGACGGTTCTTCATGCCGTGCCTCCCGTGTTGACCCCACGCATCGCGATCTCCAGAGCGGCCTCGAAATAGCTGGTCGCCCCCCTCGATCCCGGATCGTAGGTCATCACGGACTGGCCATAGCTGGGAGCCTCCGACACCCGCACGTTGCGGGGGATCACCGCGTTGAGCACCTTGGTGCCGAAGTGGTTGCGCACGTCCTGCTCGACCGCGTCGGCCAGCCGGGTGCGGCGGTCGTACATCGTCAGCAGAATCGTGGAGACATCCAGCGTCGGGTTGAGGTGCTGGCGAACCAGGTTGATGTTGTTGATCAGCTGGTTCAGGCCCTCCAGCGCGTAGTACTCGCACTGGATCGGAATCAGAACCTCCTGCGCCGCGCAAAGCGCGTTGACGGTCAGAAGGCCGAGCGACGGCGGGCAGTCGATGAAGACGTAGTCGAACTTCTCCGGGTGCGCGTTGATCGCCCGAGCCAGCCGCGACTCACGGGCGACCACGGAAACCAGCTCGATCTCCGCACCCGCCAGGTCGATCGTCGCCGGCACGCACCAGAGATTCGGGATGCCCTCGACCGCCTGGGCCACCTCGGACAGCGGCACGTTGTCGATCAGGCAGTCGTAGACGTCGGGGACGCCCGCGTGGTGCGGAACGTTGAGACCGGTCGAGGCGTTGCCCTGCGGGTCGAGGTCGACCACGAGAACCCGGTTGCCGTGGAGCGCAAGCGCCACGGCGAGGTTCACTGTCGTGGTGGTCTTACCGACGCCGCCCTTCTGGTTCGCGACGCAGAGCACCCTCGGGTGATCCGGGCGCGGCATCGTGATCTCGCCGCTCGGGTTGAGGATCTGCACAGCTCGCAACGCTTCCATGGCAAGCGGCGGATCGTCTTCATCCTGGCTCGGCGTTTCACGTGAAACACCGGCGCCGGCTCCGAACGAGGCCGCATCCGGAGCGATCGGGGCGACCAATCCGGCCGCGGAGGAGGACGCGGGCGACCCCGGAGCCGCCGAAACAGGCGCGGGTGACGAAGCCGGAGCGGGTGGCCCGGGACGCGGCGCAGGAGCAGGCGGCTGCCGCCCGTCATCCGGTCGCGGCTGAGGCGGCGGCGCGCCGTAGACCTGACCGGTCGACGACTCCGCGGCATACCCCGGGCCGACGCGCGGCTGTGGGACGCCCGGCTCAACCGAGCCGGTCGCGCTGTTGTATCCGCCACTCACGCCGTCGACACCCATACCTGGCATGCGATCGGGGCCAAGAGACGACTCGGTTTCACGTGAAACACCGTACTCATGCACCGTTGTATCCCTGGAAGCGAGGAACGGATCGGTCGGCGACGCGTGCGTTCCGGCCGCAGAAATCCGGCTCACACTATCGACGTCCGGCAAGCCTACGGCCGTCGGGCGAGCCTCGCCATGGCCGGACGTCGGATGAGTCGAGTGCAACGTAGACGAATCCCCAATCGGCGGGTCTGCAAACACCATCACCCCCGGCACAAGCCGCAGCGAAACCCCCGGCCGGTCCTCCTCCAGACCCCCACATACCCCAGCAGATTCCCCCTCTTCCCCCAAAATCCGCGCAGCCCCCGCGTCCCCTCCCGCAACGGAAGGCGCCGGGGGCGCCGTTTCCCCCTTTTCCGTACGCCGGGGATCCGCCCTCAACCGCAGCTTCCCCGCCCCGCCGCCCCCAATTTTCCGGGCATCCGCATCCTGACCGTTCCCAGCCCTGCCCGGCTCAGTTCCCCCTCCAACGGCAGCTTCGTCCCCCCGAGGCCCTGGTTCGTCGCTCCGTGGCGCCCCTCCGAAAGCGGTCCCATCGTGATCGGACTCAGCGGGGGAGGACATCGCGGCCGCGGATCGTCCACCGGCCAAAGCCTCGCCACGCCCCAAACCCGCCCCAGCCGATCCCGACCCGCCAACACCTCGCCGGCTCTCGGCGCTCGACAGCGGCGAAGAGCCAGACCCACCACTCCCCGAATCCGACCCGAAACCCCGACTGGACTGAGCCGCCCCGGAAGCGCCGCTCGAAGCCAACTCCGGCACCGACCGAGAGAGAACCGACCCGGACGCGCCGCCCGAAGCCAACTCCGGCACCGACCGAGAGAGAACCGACCCGGACGCGCCGCCGCGCGGAGCCGGTCGAGCATCCCCGCCAGGACCGGCCACCTCGAAGACACCGCCCGGAATCGCCGGATTGACCCCACCGCCATGCCGAACTCGCTCGGCGACATCACTCGGCTCGGAGTTGCCGCCCGGCACCAACGGGCCAGAGCCGTCCCCACGCAGAACTCGCTCGGACACCCCGCCCGGCTCGGGGATGCCGCCCGGCAATGCCGCGCCGCAGGTACTACCGAGCCGACCCTGCCCGGCGACCCCATGGGCGGGGACAGGCCCAGCAACGCCACTGGGCCGGACTGGCTCGGCCGCACCACTACGCTCGACCGCTTCGGCGCGGATGCGCTGCTCGGGCTCGGGGCGCACGGCCGGAGCACCGCCAGTCGACGCCGTCCGCGGGCGGAAGATCGCCGTGACGCTCTTCAGGCGGGAAATCGCCCCACCCAGCGTCCGCCCACGATCGGTACCCTCTCGCGCCCGCCCCCGACCACCGGCCGAGCCGTCAGCGGCATCCGCACCGGACTCGACCCCCGGCCCGCACTCGAACCCCTGCCGAGGAGCCGGGCTGCGACCGCCCGCCTTCCCAGCCCCGCGCTCATCCGGCAAAGACGCAGAAGACGACAAAGACGCAGAAGACGATGAAGACGATGAAGACGCAGAAGACGGCAAAGACGCGGACGGCGACGAAGACGCGGACGGCGACGAAGACGCGGACGAGGAATCACGCGGAAGAGGCGCACGGGAGGTCCGAGCCTCAGCCGGCTCCGCGGATGATCGCACCACCCCGCGACCGTTCCGCGAATCGCCTGAGCCACCGCCATCGGATCGACCAGCACTCCGCGCCTTGGAGGGCTCAGCTCCGAGCTGCCCCGCCGACCGTCCCCCAGCACCGCGACCGACCGCGTCCCCACCATCCGCCTCAGACGAAGACGCCGGCGAAGACAAAGACGCCGGCGAAGACAAAGACGAAGGCGGCAACGAGGACGAGGGCGTACCCCCAGGCCTCTCGGGACGCCGCGCTTTCGCATTCCGCTTTCGCGCGCCGCCCCGCTTGGCCATTTATCCCCTCCGCGTACTCCCTCGCCCGGAGTCGCGACCGCCGCGGCGTCCCGGGCCCGCCGCCCGGGTGGGCGGCTTCGGCCGTGACGGCACGACGTCCCGCACCTTGACGATCTCCACGACCGTCGCGGGCGGGTCGATGAGGCCCTCCCCGCAGGTGTGGACGACCGGGTCGGACCCGCCGAGTTCGGCCACCGCGGCCCGGTGCTCCGTGACCTCGTCGGCGGCCGAGGCGCCTTTGAGCGCCAGGAGCCGCCCACCGACGTGGGCCAGCGGGAGGCACCATCCGGCGAGCCGGTCGAGTGCGGCGACCGCCCGGGCGGTGACGACGTCGGCGCCGGCGGGGGGTCCGTCGACGACGTCTTCCGCCCGGCCGCGGACGACCTGGACGGTCGACTCGAGGCCGAGGGCGATCACCGCTTCGGACAGGAACGCGGTGCGTCGTGCCAGCGGCTCGACCAGGGTGATGCTGAGGTCTGGACGGGCCACTGCCAGCACGATACCGGGCAAACCGGCACCGGAACCCACGTCCACGACAGAAGCGCCTTTAGGGATCATTTCGGCCATCACCGCGCAATTGATCAGGTGACGTTCCCAGATCCGTGGGGCCTCCCGCGGGCCGATCAGCCCCCGCACCACCCCGTCTGTGACCAGAAGCCGGGCAAAGGAACGAGCCAGGTCGAGCCGCTCCCCGAACACGGAGGCCGCGACCGCCGCGAACTCCGCCGGCGGCTCGGCCCCGACCAGCGAGGTCGACGAAGAAGACGAGAGAGGACGAGGAGAAGGAGAAGGCGACGAGGGGCGCCGGCCAGGAAACGCTATCGGCCGACGACCGACCCGAGAACGGCCCGGAAACGACGACGGCCCGGGCGCAGAGTCGCCCGAGCCGGAATCGTCACCCGCGCCGGAGCGTGGGTTGCTCATGATCAGTCAGCCACACGAACCACGATGCGACGGTTGGGCTCGACACCCTCCGACTCGCTCTGCACGCCCGGGATCGCGTTGACCACGTCGTGCACGCACTTGCGCTCGAAGGCCGACATCGGCTCGAGGCGCACCGGGTCGCCGTGCTCCTTGACCTTCTCGACCGCGTTGCGCGCGACCGCCGCCAGCTCCTTACGCCGCGACGCGCGGTAGCCGCCGATGTCGAGCAGCAGCCGGCTCGGCGATCCGGTCGCCCGGAAGATCGCCAGGCGGGTCAGCTCCTGGAGCGCCTCCAGCGTGGCGCCGCGCTGGCCGACCAGCGGCTGCAGGCGGCCACCGACGACCTCGACCATCGGACGGCCGGCCGACACGAGCTCGTCGATGTCGCCGTCGTAGTCGAGGATGTCCAGCAGCCCCTCCATGTAGTCGGCGGCGATCTCGCTCTGCCGGAACAAGTCGCCGTCGGAGGCGACGGTTTCCGTCTTCTTGGTCTCCTCGGTGCCCTCCGAGGACGAGGAGGTCGCCTCGGTCGCCTCGGAAACCGACGAATCGGGAGTGCTGGTGTCGGTCACGGTTTCATCTCCGTACTCAATCGGGCCGGACCTGCTCGGTCCGCTGTTCCCGCCCCGGACGTTGTCCGTTCGGCCGGCGCGGGGAGGTATCGGCAAGGGGAGCGCGGGGGGGGCCCCCCTCGCGCCGGCCCCGGGGAAGACCAAGGGGGTGTCGCCGCGCCGGGCGCCCGGGTGGGGTGTGGCCGGGTGGGGGCGGGGTGTGTGGGGCGCGGCG
>NZ_JBFBAD010000002.1:10284-28014 GCF_040682075.1 Actinoplanes sp. NPDC051411
GCGGCGGCCCGGCCGGGCCCGCCGCCCCCGCCCCGGCGGGTGGCGGGGCGGCGGGGGGGGGGTCGTCCCGCCCCGGGCCGCCCCCGCCCCCCCCCCGCCCCCCCCGCCGCGATCATCCCTTGGGTTTGCTCGCCGGACGGGCGCCCTTCTTGGGATTCACCGGTTTGGCACCGGGTTTGGGCGCCAGCGCCTTGGTGTCGACGGCCGGGATCTCCGGCTCCTGGGCGGCGGCGGCCGCCTTGCGACCGAAGAGGCCGCCGGTGCGGGGTGCCTGCACCGGGCTGTTCTTGTTCGAGCCGTTCGCGCCGGCCTTGGCCGGGCCGGCCGCCGGGCGGACGGGAGCCGACGGGTTCTGCCGGCCGGCCACCTGGGGCGGCGGAAACTTGCGGAGCACCCACTGCTGCTGGCTCAGCGTGAACAGGTTGTTGGTGACCCAGTAGATGATCACGCCGATGGGGAACAGCGAACCGGAGACGAGCAGGGACAGCGGGATGCCGTAGAGCATCAGCCGCTGGATCATCTTCTGCTGCGGGTCTTCCGCCCAGCCGGTCTTGAGGATCATCTGGCGGCTGGTGGCGTACGTGGTCGCCATCATGATCAGCACCAGCACCGCGGCGAGGATCTTGACGTGGGTGCCGTTGGCGCCCAGGCTGGCCAGCTGCGCCGGGGTCGAGCCGAACTGGGCCGGCAGCGGAACACCGAACAGGTGGGCGTTGGTGGCGCTGTCGAACTGCGCCTCGGTCCATCCGTACAGCGTGGCGTTGCGACCCGGCACCAGGTGCCGCAGGGTGTGGAAGAGACCGATGAAGACCGGGATCTGCAGGACCATCGGAAGGCAGCCCATCAGCGGGTTGGCCTTCTCGGTCTTGTAGAGCTCCATCATTTCTTTCTGGAGCGTCTCGCGGTCACCCTTGTGCTTGTTCTGCAGCTCCTTGATCTTCGGCTGCAAAGCCTGCATCGCGCGCTGCGACTTGATCTGCTTCACGAAGACCGGGAACAGGATGACGCGTAGCGTCACCACCAGGAAGATGATCGCGAGCACCCAGGACCAGTTGGTCCCGAGGACCTTGTCGTCCGGGATCCCGATGGCGTCCCAGAGTGCGTGCCAGCGCAGGAGGATCCACGAGATCGCCGTGTAGATCCAGTCGAGACTCAATTCAGGCTCCAGTCACATCAACAGGACGGTGACGGATCGGGTCAGGGACCGGGTCGTACCCGCCAGGGTGGAAGGGGTGGCAGCGCAGCAGACGACGCACTGCTAGACCCAACCCCCGCAGCGCGCCGTGCCGCGCGATCGCCTCCTGGGCGTACGCACTGCACGAGGGATAGAACCGGCAGCGGGCCGGCAACGCCGGACTCACATAACGACGGTACGCGACGATCGGGGCGGTCAGCACGCGGGCAAGCAGGCTCATCGTTGCCGCCGGGGTCTGCGGGCCGCGGCCAGCGCGGCCTCAAGATCTTTCGACAGGGCCGGAAAAGTGGCCGTGGCCGCCGCCGGTAGGGCCCGTACCACCAGCGTGGAGCCGTCGGGCAGCTCGGCGAGCAGCGGACGGACCAGATGGCGCAGGCGGCGGCGGACCTTGTTGCGGACCACCGCGTTGCCCACGGCCTTGGACACGACAAAGCCGGCGCGTGCCGTCATGGCCTGCGCCGGCTCTTCGAGAAGCAAATGAACGACAACTGCACCCCGACCTGCTCGACGGCCACCGCGAATCGCTGCGGCGAAATCCGCGCTACGCCGCAGTCTCTGCGCCGCGGCCAGCACGATTACCTGAGCATTCCGGTCGGACTGCCGTCCGCTCAGGCGGACAGCTTGTCGCGACCCTTGGTCCGGCGGGCGGACAGGATGGCACGGCCGGCGCGGGTGCGCATGCGCAGCCGGAAACCGTGGGTCTTGGCACGCCGGCGGTTGTTCGGCTGGAAGGTGCGCTTGCTCACGTCAAACTCCGTCTTCGAATCTTGCCCAAGGGGCCAAAGTAGGCACACAGAAGCTGCAAGACGCCACTTTACCAGAGTGCGCCGGAGCAACCGCCCGACCCTACGCAGGGCCACTGAGTCGGTCAACCATATCCTGGGTCGGCACGCCGACAGGCGAGATCACCAGGTCGGGCACCTCGTCTTTCTGCGCGCGTCGTGAATCTTTTCCTGCCCCCGGGCGCTTGTCGGCCGATACGGCAGTTGTAGCCACGCGGACCTCGCTGTTAGCGTGCCCGTTTGCTGGTCATCAGCACTGTTCGCATAGCACGACGGATCGGCCAAAACCAGACAAGCAGGTGAATCGTTCGCCACGGTGAGCCTGTTCAACCGCGCCGTTCAGGCTCCGGGAAGTCTGCCGACCATCCGGCCGGGAGCGACCGCCGGCGCGTACACAGGTTGTGGATAACCTGTGGACAACTGGTGGCGCCGAACGTCTTCGGCACGTTAGATGTGCTGGGTTGGGGGGAGCCGTCGGTTGCCTGCCAAGGCGACGACGGGCATAGGCGATGAGCCGGACAAGGTCCACCGGGGGTCGGTGGCGATGGGGGTGGCGCGGCGGTGGCCGATCAGGTCGACCTGGGCGATGTGTGGAAAGCGACGCTGGAGGAACTGGTTGACGAGATCTCGTCGCGCCAGCAGCGCGCTTATCTGCAGCTGACCAAGCTGCGCGCCATCGTCGAGGACACCGCGCTGATCTCCGTCCCGGACGCCTTCACCCGGGACGTGATCGAGTCACGCCTGCGTCCGGCGATCACCGAGACGCTGAGCCGCCGGCTGAACCGGCCGATCCAGGTCGCGGTCACGGTCAAGCCTCCGGAGGACGGCACCGGCCTGCCCGGCACGGTCTACGGCACCCCGGTCGAGGGATCGTCCGACGACCTCGGCGAGCCGCAGCCCCGGCACTACGCCGAGGCCCCGCTGTACGCGGATCCGCCCGAGCCGCCTCCGGCGTACGGTCACCTGTCCGAGTCATATGCCAACGAGTCGTACACGAACGGTTCGGCGCAGCGGCAGGCGCCGCCCACGGCGTACCCCCGGACCGTGCCCGCCGCCCGCGGCGGCCAGGAAGCACTGTTCGCCGATCCGGTGCCGCAGGCACAGATCCCGCCGGCGCCGCACCTGATGCCTCAGCCCCCCGCCGCGCGTGCGCCCGAGAAGCCGCCCGAGCGCGAGATCAACGACGCCCCGCACCGGATGCCGTCCGACCAGTCCCACCTGCAGAACAATCAGCGGCGCGCCGACGACCGCCCGACCCTGCTCGGCCAGGACCGGCGCGACGACACCCTGCAGATGCGCGGCGGCGACAACGGCCCCGGCCGCGCCCCGATGGACATCCGCCCGAGCAGCAACCCGCGCGGCACCAACGACGGCAACCGGCTCAACCCGAAGTACATGTTCGAGACGTTCGTCATCGGCTCGTCCAACCGCTTCGCGCACGCGGCGTCGGTCGCCGTCGCCGAGTCACCGGCCAAGGCCTACAACCCGCTGTTCATCTACGGCAGCTCCGGCCTCGGCAAGACCCACCTGCTGCACGCGATCGGCCACTACGCGACCACGCTCGGCCACGCCCGCTCCGTCCGTTATGTCTCGACGGAGGAGTTCACCAACGACTTCATCAACAGCCTGCGCGACGACAAGACGCAGGCCTTCCAGCGGCGCTACCGCGACGTCGACATCCTGCTGATCGACGACATCCAGTTCCTGGAGAACCGCGAGCGCACCCAGGAAGAGTTCTTCCACACGTTCAACACGCTGCACAACGCCAACAAACAGATCGTGATCAGCTCGGACCGCTCGCCGCGCCAGCTGGCCACCCTCGAAGACCGCATGCGCACCCGCTTCGAGTGGGGCCTGCTCGCCGACATCCAGCCGCCCGACCTGGAGACCCGCATCGCGATCCTCCAGAAGAAGGCCGCCCAGGAGCGGATGTACGCCCCCGACGACGTCCTCGAGTTCATCGCCTCGCGCGTCTCCAACTCGATCCGCGAACTCGAGGGCGCACTCATCCGGGTGACCGCGTTCGCCAGCCTCACCCGCTCGCAGGTCCAACTCTCCTTGGCCGAAGAAGTCCTCCGCGACTTCATGCCCGACGGCGCCGGCCCCGAGATCACCGCCGATCAGATCATGGTCTCGACCGCCGACTACTTCGGCGTCAGCCTCGAAGACCTCCGCGGACACTCCCGATCGCGGGTGCTGGTCAACGCCCGCCAGGTAGCGATGTACCTCTGCCGCGAGCTCACCGACCTCTCCCTGCCCCGCATCGGCCAGGCCTTCGGCGGCCGCGACCACACCACGGTCATGCACGCCGACCGCAAAATCCGCCAGCACATGGCCGAGCGGCGCTCGCTCTACAACCAGATCGCGGAGCTGACCAACCGCATCAAACAAAACACCTAAATTCCGACGTACGCGCGAGCCCCGCCCCCAACCGCACGGCCGCGCGCGCCGGCCCGCAGCCCAAGCCAGGCGTCGGGTCACCCCCTTTGCCGGGCCTTCCGGCCAGCCCAAGGTCGCCGGCCGCCCCGGCCCGCTCCGCCAGCCGACCGGGTCAACATCGCCACGCGCCCCGCCCACCACCCGGCCAACCGGCGCGGCGTCGCGCCCGGCACCCGGCCAACCGGCTCGGCGTCACCTCGCGTCCCGCGCGCCACCCGGCCAACCGACTTGGGCGTCACCCCGTGCCCCGCCCGGCACCCGGCCGACCGGCTCCGCGCATCACCGCGCCCGCTCGCCGCCAGCCACCCGGACGGCATCACCCCGCACCCCGCCCGGCACCCGGCCGACCGGCTCCGCGCATCACCGCGCCCGCTCGCCGCCAGCCACCCGGATCGGCATCACCGCACGTCCCGCCGAGCCGTAGCGCTCGCCGCACGGCCCACAAGAACCACACCTCGGCCTCCGTCGACCCACCGGGTCGCTACCGCACGCATGCCCCGTCGCCGCAGTCCGACCGAGGCCGCACCTCACGCCGCCGTCGCCCGTTCGCCTGCCCGCATTGCCCGAATGGGCAAAAGTTGAACTTCAAACCAGTGGCCGACCCCTCCTCGCTCCTGTGCACAACCACGAAAAGTTGTCAGACCCTGCTGCTTGACCGGGCCGGCAGAGAACGGGTTGGCTCGGGCGGCTCTGGCTCGGAAGCGGCTCGACTCCGACCGGTTCCAGGCAGCTCGGGCACCAAGTTGGGCCCAGCTGACTCCGGCCGCTCGGGCTCGGAGCGGCTCAACTCTGATTCGACTACGACCGGTTCCGGGCGGCTCGAATACCAAGTTGGGCTCAACTGACTCCGGCCGCTCGAGCTCCAAAACAGTGGTCCCGCTCGGGCCGGGTGAGGTTAAGCGCGCGCTCAAACGACGCCGACATGCGCTGCAGTAAGTACTGCCTTGATCGTCCGCACCGCCCGGCGCGCCGGCTCGGGGACGGCAGCGAGCTCCGTCCGATCAAGCAACCTTGCCCTCCACGCGCAGCAGCGCGATCAAGACAGGACGCACACCGAAGGGAACCGGCCGCCCCACCACCGATGAGAAGCCCACAACCCAAAATCACCCCGCAGGCGGCCCGAAAGAGGCCCGCGCCCACGACTTATCAACAGGACTCCACAGGCCGACCCCGTTTTCCCACAAGGTTGTCCCCAGCGACCCACCCCACGATGTGACCGGTCCCAGCCCGGTGGATAACCACATATCCCCAGCTCACCAAGGCAACTGCCATCCCACCAAGGCACCAGCGAGCCAAGATCACGTCTCAGAAACGGTCCATCGACGCCCGCCAGTTATCCCCAGAAGATCCACTCAACAACCCACGAAACGGCCCGAAAGCTCATCCATCGCCGACGCGATTTGTCAACGTCGGGACGGAACCGTTTCGTGCCAACGTTATCCACACTAATTCACAGGCCTCCACAGGTTGTTATCCCCAGCGGTGGACAAGGCGAGGACCCGAACCCCACAGATGTGGATCAAGCCTGGGGAAATCGATGTGGACAGACACGAAGCGTCACGAAGTTGTCCACCGCCTGTGGAAGAGTGTGGATTTCCTGTTGAAGGTTCTGGGGACGACGGGCCGGTAGCGTCTCAACGTTGTCCACATCCCGGGGGACAAACCCCGTGGATATCCGGTGGATAGCCGGTGGACAACGGTGGACAACGCTCGTTCGCTCGACGACTGTGGACCCAGACCGGGGTTTGTACCCTGGTTGCCCACATGTGAATCACCGGTGGATAACCCGCTGACCTGCAGCAACGTGAGTTCTCCACACTGTGCACAGGACCGATGAAGACGACTAGATATTTCTCTGAGACAACGAAAAGCAATCATCAGCGTTGGGGAAGGTGTGGATGAGCCGGCTGAAGCTCGGAAACCCTTCGGCTCACTTCGCAGCACCGGGGGCCGCGGGCGCACCGGCTTGCTGCGCGCCATAGAGTTTCTGCGGGTCCACGGATCCCTATAGAGGAAGCGACGCGGAGGACAGCATGAAGTTCCGGGTGGAGCGAGACGCACTCGCCGACGCCGTGGCATGGACGGCGAAGAGCCTTCCCAGCCGGCCGTCGGTGCCGGTGCTCGCCGGCGTCATGCTGCGAGTCACCGATGGCCGGCTACAGGTCTCCGGCTTCGACTACGAGGTCTCCAGCCAGGTGAGCGTGGAAGTGCAGGCCGACGCCGACGGCGCCGCCCTCGTCTCCGGCCGCCTGCTCGCCGAGATCACCAAGGCACTCCCGGCCAAGCCGGTCGACATCGCCGCGGTCGGGGCCCACCTCGAGCTGGTCTGCGGCAGCGCGCGCTTCACGCTGCCGACGATGCCGGTCGAGGACTACCCGACCTTGCCCGAGATGCCGACCAGCGCCGGCACCGTCGACGCGGCCACCTTCGCCGCCGCCGTCGCCCAGGTGGCCATCGCGGCCGGGCGTGACGAGACGCTGCCGATGATGACCGGCGTCCGCATCGAGCTGAACGGTTCGTCGATGGCGATGCTGGCCACCGACCGATACCGGCTGGCGATGCGCGAGCTGGAGTGGAACCCCGACGACTCCGAGATCAGCCTCAACGCGCTGGTGCCGGCGAAGACCCTCAACGACACCGCCAAGGCACTCGGCCCGATCGGCGGGGCGGTCACGCTGGCCCTGGCCCAGGGCAACGCCGGCGAGGGCATGGTCGGCCTGGCCGGCGGCACCCGGCGGACGACCAGCCGACTGCTCGACGGCGCCAATTACCCGCCGGTTCGCTCGTTGTTCCCGGCCAGCCACAATGCTGAGGCGCGGGTCGCCGTGGCGTCCCTGGTCGAGGTGGTGCGACGGGTCGCGCTGGTGGCCGAGCGCACCACTCCGGTGCTGCTGAGCTTCAGTGAGGACGGGCTGGTGGTCGAGGCCGGCGGGACGGAAGAGGCGCGGGCCAGCGAGGCGATGGAGGCCGCCTTCACCGGAGAGGCTCTGACCATCGGGTTCAACCCGCAATACCTGATCGACGGCCTGCAGAATCTCGGTGCGCCGCACGCGGTGCTGTCGTTCGTCGACGCGTTCAAGCCCGCTGTGATCTCTCCCGCAGGCGAAAACGGCGAAATCGTGCCCGGTTACCGCTATCTGATCATGCCGATCCGGGTAACCCGCTGATACTGGGCGGGAGAGAAACGCACATCTAGGGGGAACACCATGCAGCTCGGCCTTATCGGCCTCGGCCGGATGGGCGGGAACATGCGCGAGCGGATCCGCGCCGCCGGGCATGAGGTGGTCGGTTTCGATCACAACCCGAACATCTCCGACGTCTCCTCGCTCCAAGAACTCGTCGACAAGCTGGCCGCTCCTCGGGTGGTCTGGACCATGGTGCCGGCCGGCCAGATCACCGAGAGCACCATCGACAGCCTTGCCGACCTGCTCAGCGACGGTGACCTGATCATCGACGGCGGAAACTCCAAGTTCACCGACGACCGCCCGCGGGCCGAGCGCCTCAAGACCAAGGGCGTCGGATACATGGACTGCGGCGTCTCCGGCGGCATCTGGGGCAGCCAGAACGGGTACGCGCTGATGGTCGGTGGCGAGGCCGCTCACGTGGCCAAGGCCATGCCGATCTTCGAGGCGCTCAAGCCGGCGGGTCCGTACGGCTTCGTGCACGCCGGCCCGGTCGGTGCCGGTCACTACACCAAGATGGTTCACAACGGCATCGAGTACGGCATGATGCAGGCCCTGGCCGAGGGCTGGGAGCTGCTCGAAGCCTCGGAGTACGTCGACAACGTGCCCGGCGCGATCAAGAGCTGGCGCGAGGGCAGCGTCGTCAAGTCCTGGCTGCTCGACCTGTTCGACCGGGCGCTCGACGGCGACCCCGAGCTGGGCAAGCTCAAGGGCTACGCCGAGGACACCGGCGAGGGCCGCTGGACGGTCGACGAGGCGGTCCGCCTGGCCGTTCCGCTGCACGTCATCGCCGCCTCGCTGTTCACCCGCTTCGAGTCGCGGCAGCCTGATTCGCCCGCGATGAAGGCCGTCGCCGCGCTGCGTCAGCAGTTCGGCGGCCACGCCGTCATGGGCTGACCAGAGGCTGATCGAAGGATGTATGTACGCCGGGTCGAGCTGACCGATTTCCGCTCGTACGAGCGGGCGGCGGTCGACCTCGACCCGGGCGTGTCCGTGCTGGTCGGCCAGAACGGCATGGGCAAAACCAACCTGATCGAAGCGCTGGGTTACGTGGCCACTCTGGACAGTCACCGGGTGGCCACGGACGCCCCGCTCGTCCGGGCCGGTGCGACGTCGGCGGTCATCCGCTGCGCGCTCGTCCACGATGGACGCGAGCTGCTGGTCGAGCTGGAGATCGTTCCCGGCAAGGCCAACCGGGCCCGCCTCAACCGCTCGCCGGTCCGCCGCTCCCGCGAGGTCCTCGGCGCGCTGCGCATGGTGCTGTTCGCGCCCGAAGATCTCGAGCTCGTCCGCGGCGACCCGGCCGTCCGCCGGCGCTACCTCGACGACCTGCTGGTCGCCCGGCAGCCGCGCTATGCCGGGGTGCGCGCCGACTACGACCGCGTGATCAAGCAACGCAACGCCCTGCTGCGTACCGCCTATCTGACCCGCAAGGTCGGCGGCAACCGCGGGCAGGATCTCTCCACCCTCGAGGTCTGGGATCAACATCTGGCCCGGCACGGCGCCGAGCTGCTGGCCGGCCGGATCGAGCTCGCCGCGGCCCTCGGGCCGCATCTCACGAAGGCCTACGACGCGGTGGCGGCTGGGCGGTCGGCCGCCTCGATTTCGTACGCGTCCCGCCTGGGTGATGATCTCGTCCCTGACCGGGCCGTTCTGGAGGAGGCCCTGCTCGCCTCGCTGGCCGACCGCCGGGCCGACGAGATCCAACGCGGCGTCACCCTGGTCGGACCGCACCGCGACGACCTGATGCTGGCGCTCGGCGATTTGCCGGCCAAGGGGTACGCGAGTCACGGCGAGTCCTGGTCGTTCGCGCTGGCCCTTCGCCTGGCCGCCTATGATCTGCTCCGCAGCGACGGGGTCGAGCCGGTGCTGGTGCTCGACGACGTCTTCGCCGAACTCGACGCCGGGCGCCGCGACCGCCTCGCCGCCCTGGTCCGCGACGCCAGTCAGCTGCTGGTGACCTGCGCTGTCCCCGAGGACGTCCCGCCGACCCTGGCCGGCGCCCGCTACTCCGTGACCCAGGG
This sequence comes from Actinoplanes sp. NPDC051411, assembly GCF_040682075.1. Taxonomy (NCBI): domain Bacteria; kingdom Bacillati; phylum Actinomycetota; class Actinomycetes; order Micromonosporales; family Micromonosporaceae; genus Actinoplanes; species Actinoplanes sp. NPDC051411. The sequence goes on from NZ_JBFBAD010000002.1 coordinate 19,907, forward strand.
ATCGGTGGAACGTGTCGGCTGACCAGCAACCACCGTCCACAGGCGACGGTGTTTATCCACAGGCCCGGCCACCGGCACCGCGCAATTCACGACCCTCGGGGCGATCCTCGGGAAAGCGCTCGGAATCGCCCGCTGAGCCGTCGGGGGTCGTTGGTGCCGCCCGCACCCCCGCCGACGACGGTTCCGGCGCGCAGCGGCCCGCTCAGGCCCCTTCCGCGCCACACCGATCCGATCCGGCGGCCGAGTCGGACGCGGTGGCTGGACACGGGACTGCGAGCGGTCGCGATGCGCGGGGCGGTCGCGATGCCGAGAGCGGTTGCGATGCTGAGAGCGGTCGCGATGCTGAGAGCGGTCGCGGCGCGCGCAGCGGTCGCGATACGGGCGGCGGTCGCGGCGCTGGCGGCGGTCGCGGCGCTCGCGGCGGTCGCGGCGCTGCGGGCGAATCGGGCGCTGCAGACAATTCAGGCGCCACGAATCGATCAGCCGCGGCCGGCGGCTCAAGCGCGGGGACGGGACCTGGCGGAGTCGGCGGTTCCGGTGGGGCGGGGCCGTCCGGCGGGCCGGGGCCGTCGGGTGGGGCGGGGCCGTCCGGTGGTGCGGGTGATTCCGACCTCGCGGGTCCTGATTTGGCGCGGGCTGTGCTTGACGCGGCGCTTGCCAAGCGTCGGGAGGCCGCTCGTAATCCGCGGCGGCGTTCGGCCGGTGAGGGGTCGGGGCGGCGGCTGCGTGGTTACTCCGGGCCGGGGCCTGATCCGCGCGATCCGCAGAAGTTCGGTGCCGTGCTGGAGCGCCTGATGAGGGCGCGGGGCTGGGAGAAGCCGAAGGCCGAGGCGACCGTCTTCGGCGCCTGGGAGCGGGTGGTCGGTCCCGACATCGCGAAGCACAGCCGCCCGGTCAAGCTGGACGCCGGCGTGCTGACGGTCGAGGCCGAGTCGACGGCGTGGGCTACGCAGCTGCGGTTGCTGGCGGGCAGCCTGCTGAAGAGCATCGCGGGCGAGGTCGGCCACAACGTGGTCATCAAGCTGCAGATTCACGGCCCGGCCGCGCCCTCCTGGGTCCGCGGCCCGCGCCGGGTGCAGGGGCGGGGGCCCCGGGACACCTACGGCTGATCTGCGGCGCAACCATTTACGCAGGTCGCCCGGGTGGGGTGAGCGGTTTGGGCGCGCCAGCGCCCTGCTCGCCCCGGCCGGGCCCTCGGCGTGAGCAGCGGTCCGGACCCGGCAGCTGGCTACGACCGGCGGATCTTGATGTTGAATCTAGTAGTCGGCGAAGACCGCGAAGCCGCGCTCGGCGCAACGGCGGTAGAAGCCGGCGAGGACGGCCAGCTCGCTGCGGGCGAAGGTCCAGTGGGGCGCGTTGCCGGCGTCGTCGCGCAGGGCCGCCAGTCGCTGGTCGAGCCAGCGCAGCTGCTGTTCGGGGAGCCGGCCACCGGCGACCGCGCCGCGCATGACCTCGGCGACGGTGTCGAAGGTGACCAGGTTGCCGAACCGCGCGTGGCCCTCGACGAAGCGCTCGAGGCCGCCGGCGATCCAGGCGCAGCCGTCGGGGTCGATCACCGGGTCTTCGTCTTCGGCGGCGGCGTCGGTCGCGTAGAGGACGCCGTCGAGACCGAGCAGCAGATCGACCAGCTCCGTGTACGCCGTGGCCCGCACCGTGCCGTTCTTGGCGATGTGCAGCGCCAGCGCGCCGGTGGGCGCGGCGACGTCCGGCGTGTCGGCGACCGTCCCGAAGTCGACGAACTCCGCGGGAGCCACCGGGTCGTAGTACTGATTCGTCCGGGGCCAGTGCACCGCGACGTTTTCCAGCCCCTTGTCGTGCGCCATGGGGGCCACCCCTCCTCGCCCTGCCTCGCGGCCGTCCGGCCATGCACCGGCCCGCGCGGGCGAGGTTACGACACCAGCGCGCGCCGTTGTGAGGCAGTGTCGCAGCGCGTGCCCGCACAGTGCGTCAGGCGCGCCCCGGGGATCGACAGCCAGATCCGCGCCGATTACGCCGGGCGGCGGTGGCGTGTAGGGGGAGACTTGGGTAGCGGGCCCGACCGCCCTACGGCAATCTGAGGCACCCGGAAGGGGTGCCGGACCCTCGCCAATTGGATTTGGCGGAGTAGAATCGACGCAGACCGGGAAATGCCGAAGTGGCATTGCACAGGGTGACGACTGCGTTGAGTTCGCAACCGTCACGCTACGCGGTTTTTCCCAGCCGATCACGATCCGCGGGCGCTCCGCGGCGACCGGCGTGCACGGTTCCACCGGTGGTCCGCTCCTCCCCGCGGGTTGTCCTGTGGTGCACCACCGTGCCCGTCGGCCTGTCGCCGGGCGGCCCGCCAACCCCGTTCGGGGCCTTTCGGGGTTCCCCGGGCGAGAAAGTGGCCGAGGGTGGCAGAGCAACAGCAGGAATACGGTGCCGGTCAGATCACCGTTCTCGAAGGCCTCGAGGCAGTTCGCAAGCGTCCAGGGATGTACATCGGCTCCACCGGTGAGCGCGGTCTGCACCACCTGGTCTGGGAGGTTGTGGACAACGCCGTCGACGAGGCCATGGCCGGCTACTGCGACACCGTCGACGTGGTCCTCCTGGCCGACGGTGGCGTCTCGGTCACCGACAACGGCCGCGGTTTCCCCGTCGACCTGCACCCCAAGCTCAAGAAGCCGGGCGTCGAGGTCGCGCTGACGATCCTGCACGCGGGCGGCAAGTTCGAGGGCACGGCCTACAAGGTCTCCGGTGGTCTGCACGGTGTCGGCGTCTCGGTCGTCAACGCGCTCTCCATCAAGATGCACGTGGAGATCCACAAGGACGGCTTCGTCTGGCGGCAGGACTACGCGTCCTCGAAGCCGGGCCCGCTGCAGAAGGGCGAGCCGACCACGACGACCGGCTCGACCGTGCAGTTCTGGCCCGACGGCAAGATCTTCGAGACGCTCGAGTTCGACTTCCAGACGATCTACCGGCGCCTGCAGGAATACGCGTTCCTCAACAAGGCGCTGACGATCAACTTCACTGACGAGCGCTCGGTCGACGAAGAGGGCAACCACCGCAAGGTCACCTTCATGTACGCGGACGGCATCTCCGACTTCGTCCGCCACCTCAACCAGACCAAGAATCCGATCCACCGGACGGTCATCGACTTCGGCACCGAGTCGACCGAGGAGGGCATGGCGGTCGAGGTCGCCATGCAGTGGAACGAGTCGTACGGCGAGTCGGTCTACACGTTCGCCAACTCGATCAACACGCACGAGGGCGGCACCCACGAGGAGGGCTTCCGCGCCGCGCTGACGAGCATCGTCAACCGGTACGGCAAGGAGAAGAAGCTGCTCAAGGGCGATCAGAACCTCTCGGGTGAGGACATCCGCGAGGGGCTCGCCGCGATCATCTCGGTGAAGCTGCAGAACCCGCAGTTCGAGGGTCAGACCAAGACCAAGCTCGGCAACACCGACATGAAGAGCTTCGTGCAGCGGGTGACCAACGAGCAGCTGGCGGACTGGTTCGACCGCAACCCGGCCGACGCCAAGACCATCATCACCAAGGCCGACCAGGCGGCTCGTGCCCGCATCGCCGCGCAGCAGGCCCGCAAGCTGGCCCGTCGCAAGTCGCTGCTGGAGTCCGGCTCGATGCCGGGCAAGCTGGCCGACTGCCAGTCGACCGACCCGCGGGTGTCCGAGCTGTTCATCGTCGAGGGTGACTCGGCCGGCGGCTCGGCCAAGCAGGGCCGCGACAGCCAGATCCAGGCCATCCTGCCGATCCGCGGCAAGATCTTGAACGTGGAGAAGGCCCGGATCGACCGGGTGCTGAAGAACAACGAGGTGCAGTCGCTGATCACGGCGCTCGGCACCGGCATCCACGACGACTTCGACATCGCCAAGCTGCGCTATCACAAGATCGTGCTGATGGCCGACGCGGACGTCGACGGCCAGCACATCCAGACGCTGCTGCTGACCCTGCTGTTCCGCTTCATGCGGCCGCTGGTCGAGCAGGGGCACACCTACCTGGCGGCCCCGCCGCTCTACAAGATCAAGTGGAACAAGCGCGGGGACGACGCTCAGTACGCGTACTCCGACCGGGAGCGCGACGGACTGATCGCGCTGCGCCAGCAGAAGAAGCCGAACGCCAAGCCGGACGACATCCAGCGGTTCAAGGGTCTCGGCGAGATGAACTTCCACGAGCTGTGGGACACGACGATGGACCCGGCCGCGCGCACGCTGCGTCAGGTGACGCTCGACGACGCCGCGGTGGCCGACGAGTTGTTCAGCGTGCTGATGGGTGAGGACGTGGAGGCGCGGCGCTCATTCATCCAGCAGAACGCCAAAGACGTCCGCTTCCTGGACATCTAGCCGCCGGACGCGGTGCCTGTCACCGGGCACCGCGTCCGTGTTAATCCACAGCTCTTCCGGGCTTTCCACAACTTTATCCACAGCTATACGTGCACTTTCGCCGTTCTTGTCTGGTTTCACCTTGAGTAAGGGTTAACAGTGACTGACACTCCCGAACCCCCCGACGGCGACGAGCCCCAGGTTCCCGGCGGTGGGGTGAGCCAGCGCATCGAGCCCGTCGGACTCGAGCTCGAGATGCAGCGTTCGTTCCTCGACTACGCGATGAGCGTGATCGTGGGCCGGGCACTCCCGGACGTCCGGGACGGCCTCAAGCCGGTGCACCGCAAGATCCTGTACGCGATGTACGACTCCGGCTTCCGCCCGGACCGCGGCTACGTCAAGTGCGCCCGCGTCGTCGGCGACGTGATGGGCACCTACCACCCGCACGGCGACTCGTCGATCTACGACGCTCTCGTCCGGATGGGACAGCCCTGGTCGCTGCGTTACCCGCTGATCGACGGCAACGGCAACTTCGGCTCGCCGGGCAACGACCCGCCGGCCGCCATGCGATACACGGAGTCGAAGCTCTCGCCGCTGGCGATGGAGATGCTCCGGGACATCGACGAAGACACCGTCGACATGCAGGACAACTACGACGGGCGTACGCAGGAGCCGACGATCCTGCCGTCCCGCTTCCCCAACCTGCTGGTCAACGGCTCCGAGGGCATCGCGGTCGGGATGGCCACCAAGATCCCGCCGCACAACCTGCGGGAGATCGCCGGCGCCGTCCAGTGGTACCTGGACAACCCGGAGGCGGACGAGGCCACCACGCTCGAGGCGGTCCTGGGGATCGTCAAGGGCCCCGACTTCCCCACCCGCGGCCTGATCGTTGGCCAGCAGGCGATCCAGGACGCCTACCGCACCGGTCGTGGCTCGATCCGGATGCGCGCGGTGGTCGAGGTCGAGGAGGACGCCCGGGGCCGGCCCTGCCTGGTGGTCACCGAACTGCCCTACCAGGTCAACCCGGACAGCCTCGCCGAGCGGGTCGCCGAGCTGGTCAAGGAGGGCAAGCTCACCGGCATCGCCGACATCCGGGACGAGTCCTCCGGGCGTACCGGCATGCGGCTGATCCTGGTCCTGAAGCGCGACGCGGTCGCCAAGGTCGTGCTGAACAACCTGTACAAGCACACCCAGCTGCAGGAGACGTTCGGCGCCAACATGCTGGCGCTGGTCGACGGGGTTCCCCGCACGCTCAACCTGGCCCAGTTCATCCGCCACTACGTCGACCACCAGGTGCAGGTCATCCGCCGGCGCACCGCCTACCGGCTGCGCAAGGCCGAGGAGCGCGCGCACATCCTGCGCGGCCTGGTCAAGGCTCTGGACATGCTGGACGAGGTCATCGCCCTCATCCGGCGCTCGCCGACCGCCGACGAGGCGCGCACCGGCCTGATCCAGCTGCTCGACATCGACGACGTGCAGGCCAGCGCGATTCTCGACATGCAGCTGCGCCGGCTGGCCGCCCTGGAGCGCCAGCGCATCATCGACGAGCTTGCCAAGATCGAGATCGAGATCGCCGACCTCAAGGACATCCTGGCCAAGCCGGAGCGGCAGCGGGCGATCGTCTCCGACGAGCTGCGCGAGATCGTCCAGAAGTACGGCGACGACCGGCGCACCCAGATCATCCCGTTCGACGGCGAGGTCTCCATGGAGGATCTCATCGCGCGGGAAGACGTTGTGGTGACGATCACACGAACTGGTTACGCCAAGCGCACCAAGGTCGACATGTATCGATCGCAGAAGCGCGGCGGCAAGGGCGTGAGCGGCGCGTCCCTGCGCCAGGACGACATTGTTTCCCACTTCTTCGTCATCTCGACACATGACTGGATGCTGTTCTTCACCAACAAGGGCCGCGTCTACCGGGCCAAGGCCTACGAGCTGCCCGAAGCCAACCGTTCGGCCAAGGGACAGCACGTCGCGAACCTGTTGGCGTTCCTGCCCGACGAGCACATCGCCCAGATCATCCAGATCCCGAACTACCAGGTGGAGCCGTACCTTGTGCTCGCCACTAAGAATGGTCTCGTGAAGAAGACCCGCCTCGACGAATTTGACTCCAACCGCAGTGGTGGCATCATCGCCATCAACCTGCGGGAGGATGACGAGTTGGTGGGGGCGGCCCTGGTAGCACCGGAGAACGACCTGCTCCTGGTCTCCAAGCATGCCCAGGCCATCAGGTTCAACGCCACCGACGAGGCACTGCGTCCGATGGGCCGCGCCACGTCCGGCGTGATCGGCATGCGCTTCAGCGACAACGACGAGCTCCTGGCCATGGAGGTCGTCCGCGAGGGCATGGATGTGTTGGTCGCCACCAACGGTGGGTATGCGAAACGCACGCCGATCGAGGAGTATCCGGTGCAGGGCCGAGGCGGTAAGGGCGTTCTCACCGCGAAAATCACGGAGCGTCGTGGTGGACTGGTGGGGGCCCTGGTGATCAGCCCGGAGGATGAACTATTTGCCATCACCAGCAATGGTGGTGTCATCCGGACTCCCGTGAAGCCTGTACGGCGCACGAGGGATCGGAACACAATGGGGGTCAAGCTGATGGACCTCCCAGAAGGTGTAACCATCGTGGCGCTTGCTCGCAATGCCGACGAGCCTGACGAACAGGACTAGTTGATGCCGGAGACACAGGCTAAGTCGGGGGGCCCCGGGACCTCAGCGACTCCGGACGATGCGGCCAAGAGGGACGCCGCGGCCGGACGCGAGCCCGCAGGCCGTGCGGCGGTACCCGCCGATGCCCCGTCCGCGCCGAAGTTCACCCGGGCGCCGGGCATGCCCCCGCCGCCCGGCGAACCTCCCGCCGACACCGATTCGTCCGACGCGAAACGGCCCGGCGGGCCGGGAGTCGCCAAGGGCTCGGCCACCGTGCCGATCGTGACGAAGGGCAAGGGGGCCGCGCCGAACGCGGCCGCCGCGCGTACGGGATCGGCGCCGGCGCCGCAGCGCCCGGGAGGAGCCCCGGGCGGCGGCTCGCCCACCCAACAGCCCGGCAGCCCCAAGCAGCGCCCCAACAGCGGCGGCGGTGCCGGCGGCGCCGCCGGCTCGGCGGCGGTCGGCGCGGCCCGTGTCTCCGAGGCAGTCCGCTCGGCCCGGTCGACGGTCTCCGCGGCGGCCGGCCGCGGACCCCGCCGGGCCCGGCTCAACCTCAAGCGGATCGACCCCTGGTCCGTGATGAAGTTCTCGTTCGCGGTGTCGGTGGTCCTGTTCATCGTCGTCGTGGTCGCCACCTCGGTGCTCTACCTCGCACTCGACACCATGGGCGTGTGGAACTCGGTCAACGCGAGCCTCAAGACCCTGGTGAGCGCCAGCGGCGGCACCGACACGTCGACCGATACCGGCTTCCGCATCACGGCGTGGGGCGTCATCGGCACGTCGATGCTCATCGGTGCGGTCAACGTCGTGCTGTTCACGGCGCTGGCGACGCTCGGCGCGTTCATCTACAACGTCTGCGCCGACCTGGTCGGCGGCGTCGAGCTCACGCTTGCGGAGCGCGACTGAGGCAAGGATGCGGGGTTACGGGTCACCCCCGTTTTGGTGGCCCGTAAGCCCGTGCGGTAACCTTCGGTGTCGCAATCACGCGGGGCTATAGCTCAGTCGGTTAGAGCGCAGAGCTGATAACTCTGAGGTCGATGGTTCGATTCCATCTAGCCCCACGAGTGGCGGCGGCCCCTGTCCGCACACACCGCGGACCGGGGCCCCGCGGCCATTTTAAACGCGGGCCCAGCCCCCCCACCCCCCCCCGAGCGCGAA